>CBDIDD010000001.1:0-9866 GCA_965277545.1 Edaphobacter sp. | reverse complement strand
GGTCTTCAGCTTTGCCCGGATGTCCTCTTCACTGTCCGACAAAAGGATCGTATTGCGGCTTCGGTCCGTAGAACAGGTTGAAGCGCCGCGCCACCTCGCGCGTAAGCTCGACGTGCGCCGCCTGGTCCTGCCCCACAGGGACAAAATGAGGCTGGTACAGCAGAATATCGGCCGACTGCAGCAGCGGGTACCCGAGAAAGCCATAGGTAGCCAGGTCCTTCTCGCGAAGCTGCTCCTGCTGGTCCTTGTAGCTGGGAACTCGCTCCAGCCAGCTCAGCGGCGTAATCATGCTCAGCAGCGCATGCAGCTCGAAGTGCGCCTTCACCTCGCTTTGAATAAAAAGCGTGCACAGTCCCGGATCGAGGCCCGCAGACAGGAACTCGATCGCCACCGCCCGCGTGTTCTCCTCCAGTCCCGAGGTGTCCGCGTAGTCCGTCGTCAGCGCATGGTAATCGGCGATGAAGAAGTAGCACTCATACCGGTGCTGCAGCTGCACCCAGTTATACAGCGCCCCCATGTAGTTGCCCAGGTGCAGCCGTCCCGTCGGACGCATCCCCGAAAGCACGCGTTCGCGCGGCGATTCTGACGATCGCAATCGCGAAGATGCAGCTGTATCTGTGATCTTTGTTCTGTTTTCTGTCATTACGGTCACTTGCAAGGGTAAATGATCCAGCCGCGAAATACCGCAGCCGTCCACCCGCAAGCAGAATTCGTCTCAGAACCTGACACCCTCACGAGAATGATAAGACTTGCAACTGATCATCACTCAGGCCCCTGCATAAGCGGGGGAGGTTCCGTGGCAGAGGCCGGAGTATCGTCCTGAGCGCGGAAGAAGAAACGGAAGACAGCTCCGGAGGTTCCGCCCGAGACGGTTGCGCGGCGGGAACGGACGCGGAGATAGCCTTGGTGTTTGGCGGCGATCTCGGAGGAGACCCACAGGCCGAGGCCGGTGCCGGTATTTCCCTTGGTAGAGAAAAAGGGTTCGAAGATGCGTTCGCGGATAGCCTCATCCATGCCGGTGCCGTTGTCGGCGACAGTGATGACGACACCTTCGGTATCAGTCCTCCAATTGCGGCCGATGGCGGCGCGAATGACGATGCGGCCACCCTGGGGAAGAGCGTCGATGGCGTTGCCGACAAGATTGGCGACGACTTGGCGGATCTCACCGTCGTGGGCGTAGATGGCGGGATGAGCGCGGAGATCGCGGATGACCTCGATCTTCTGGGCGCGGAGGCGGGAATCGAGCAGCGCGAGGACAGTCTGGATAAGGTCCTGGATATCGGTGAGGGCCGGGCGAGTGGAGGCGCGATAAAAGCGGAGAGTCTGGATGGTGATCTGGCTGACGCGGTCTAGTTCTTTTTGCGCGGTCTCGAGATAGGTGCGGGCCTCCGGCGGAAGTTCGGTGCTGGAGAGCAGATAGAGGCAGTTGGTGATGGCTTCGAGGGGGTTGTTGATCTCGTGCGAGACAGAGGCAGCGAAACGTCCGGCGACGGCAAGCTTCTCGGTGCGGCGAAGCATCTCCTCGCTCTTCTTCTGGAGGGTGAGGTCGGCGATAAAGGCAGCAAGCTGGCGCTCCTCGATGTCGGCTTCGGGGTTTAAGACGGCGATGCCGATCAGGGATTCAATCGGCTTGCCGTCACGGGTGGTGCAGACGGCCTCGAAGGTCTCGGCGGACTGGATGTTGGGGACGAGAGGATTGTAGGAGTCGACGAGCGAGGCGTAGGCGCCAATCAAAGCCGGGCAGATTTCGGTCAGAGGCACCGAGATCAGCGTGGGTGTGGGATAGCGGAGAAGACGTTCGGCGGCGGAGTTGGCGTAAGTGATGTGGCCGGAGGCGTCGCTGATGAGCAGGCCGAGGGGCATGGCTTCCACCAGGGTATGGAACCGGGCCTCGCTGGCATAGAGAGCACGCTCGGCCGCGAGGCGATTGCTGCGGGTGGCTGCCTCTTTGAGCTCGCGATGGATAGCGGGAACCAGGCGGGTGAGGTTTCCCTTGGAGACGTAGTCGTGTGCCCCGGCGCGCATGGAGGCGACGGCGGTCTCTTCGGAGACGGCCCCCGAAAGCATGATGAAAGGGACGTCGATATTGGTGGATTTGAGGGCCTGGAGCGCCGCGGGTCCGCTGAACTCGGGCAAATTGTAGTCGGCGAGCACGGCGTGGAGGACATCGGCATACTGCAGAGCATCATTCATCTGCGCGGCGGTCTCGACGCGCAGGATTTTGAAGAGCATGCCGCTGCGGCGCAGGTGCCGCTCGATCAAGGCAGCATCGTCGTCGTTATCTTCCACCAGAATGATGTTGAGCGTGGATTCGGTCAAGCGATCAGGAGTCAGGCTGTCGGGGGACATTCGTTGAGCACCAGCCAATACATGCCGAGTTGCCGGGTAGCCTCCGCGAAGTCGTCGAAGCTGACCGGCTTGCGGATGTAACTGTTGACGCCGAGCTTGTAGCTGCGGACGACGTCGCGCTCTTCGTCGGAGGAGGTGAGAACGACAACGGGCAGCATGCGCGTGGCCTCGCTCTCGCGGATGCGGCGCAAGACCTCGAGACCCTCGACTTTAGGAAGTTTGAGATCGAGCAGGACAACCTGGGGACGGATGGCCTCATCGCCGAAGAGGAGGTTGATCGCTTCTTCGCCATCGTGAGCGACGCGGACGACATTGGCGATGTTGGATTTTTTGAGTGCCCGGATGGTGAGGAGTTCGTGGTCGGGATCGTCTTCCACCAGAAGGATCATTTTGGTGTCGCTCATTTCAACTATCCTAATGTAAACCAGAATGTCGCGCCATGGTTGATGACACTGTCGGCCCAGATGTTTCCGTGGTGGCGGTGTATAACGCGGGCTACAGTGGCCAGACCGATGCCCGAGCCTTTGAAGTCTTTATCGCCATGCAGGCGATTAAAGGCGTTGAAGAGTTTATCGGCATAATGCATGTCGAATCCGGCCCCGTTGTCGCGCACCAAGAACGCCTCCTTCCCCCTGTCCCAGCCAAAGTCGATCACGGAGCTGGGCTGTCTGGAACTGAATTTGACAGCGTTGCCGAGGAGGTTTTCGAGGGCGACCTGGAGGAGCTTGGGGTCGCCGTCGGCGGTGAGATCGGGTTCGATGTGGAAGGTGAGATCGCGGTCGGGATTTTCTTCGCGGAGGGCGGCAGCCACCGAGGCGGCGAGTTCGCTGAGGTTGAAGGATTCGCGGGTGATCTCGGCGCGAGTGATTCGGGAGAGTTGAAGGAGAGCGTCGATGAGTCCTCCCATGCGCTGGACGCCGGTGCGGACGCGGCGGATATAGTCGCGGCCGGCGTCGTCGACGGCTTCGGCGTAGTCCTCTTCGAGGGCGAGCGAAAAGCCGTCGATGGTGCGCAGGGGGGCGCGAAGGTCGTGGGAGACGGAGTAGCTGAAGGCTTCGAGTTCGCGGTTGATGGATTCAAGTTCGGCGGTGCGGAGGCGGACGCGCTGCTCGAGGGTGGCGTTGAGGGCGTGGATCTCTTCGGCGCGCTCGACGAGTTCGACGCGGGAGGCGGCCAGACTCTGGGCGGTGCGCTGGCCTCCGATGCGCAGATTGCGCTCGTGCGCGAGATAGCGAAACATCAAGACGATGAGCAGAAGGTCGAGGGCGCTAGCGAAACCAACGGCGAAGCGGGCTCGGGTGCCGTCGGCCTGGGCGCTGGCGGTGCGGATGGCGAGGAGGCGGCGTTCTTCCGACTCCATATCGTCGGCAATGCGGCGGAGGCGGTCCATCTCGATCTTGCCGGTGCCGCTGAGTATGAAGCTGCGCAACATGTCGGTGCTGCCCGCGCGGCGAAGGTCGATGCTCTGATGGAGGAGAGAGAGGCGCTGCTGGATGGAGGAGCGCATATTGGCTATGCGCTGCTGCTGCTGGCTGGAGTTATCAAGGGTGAGCGACTGGAAACGATCGAGTTCTACGGGCAGATCGTGGAGAGCATCGCGGTAGGGCTGGAGGTAGTTGTCGTCGTCGGTAAGCAGGAAGCCGCGGGTGCCAGTTTCGGCGTCCTTGGCGGAGCTCATGATGCGCTCGACCTGATTGACGGCCTGCCAGCTGTGCTCGACCGCGTGTTGGCTGTTGAGCAGCGACGTGACGGCGCGAAACGCGAACCAGGCGTTGAACGCGACGACGAATATGGCGAGGGCAAGGAGAGCGGGAACAAGGATACGGCTGGAGGACTTCATGGGTTGGGATGATTCTACGATGGTGGCGAAGGGCGTCGCTAAGAGATCTGGATCAGAGCGGCGTGGGGAGGGTAGAGATCGGGATGAGCAGTGGCAGCGATGCAGGCCAAACCCTGCATGAGGGTGTGAGCGGGGGTGTTCAGGAACTGATCTGGGATGCAGAAAACTCTGCGTTCACGGACGGCCTTGAGAGAATGCCAATTGCGCTGCGCAATCACACGTTCCAGAGGGACGCGGTTCCCTGCTCCGCACCAGGCGAAAAGGAGAACATCGGGATCGGCTGCGGCGATCGCTTCCGGTGTGGTGTGAGCTCCGGGTATGCCTAGGTAAGAACCGCCGGCGGCCTGGACTAATTCGGCAACCCAGGATTGAGAGTGGATGAGCGGCTTGCCCCATTCTTCGCAGTAGACCATAGGAGTGCAGGTGCGGGGTTCGTTGCGCCGGCGAGTTGCTTCGATGGCGGTTTGCATCTGGGCGATGAGGGATTCGGCTTCGGGCTGCGCGTCGGCTACGGCAGCGATGAGGCGAATGTCCTTGTAGATGTCGGCGAGGGTATGCGGGGCAAGCATGAGGGCAGGAACGCCGGACTTCAGGATCGCTGCGAGCGATTCCATGCGGTACGGCACGCTGGCGAGGACGAGGTCGGGAGAGGTGGCGAGGATCTCATCGGTATTGGCGCTCCAGCTGTCGTGCAGGATGTGGGGCTTATGGTCTGCGAGCTCAGGGAGCGCTTCGAGGCAGTAGCGGGTGCAGGCGCAGAGACGGTCGAGGCGGTTGAGGGCGGCGAGAGTGATGGTGATCGATGGCTGGAGCGAGGCGATGCGCATGATTAAAAAGTATGGCCTCCTATCCTATGCCCATGATAGAGTGAGCGACCGGCCCCCAAAGGAGATTCCCAAAATGAAGAAGAGATTCGCACATGGCGTAGTGTCTTTCGCGGCATCTTTCGTGTTGTGGGCCGCTTGCGGCGGTTCGATGCAGGCTCAGTCGGCTTCGGCGACGATCGCGCCCGAGCCACCCGATTTTTCGTACTCTGGAGATGCTGGTCCGGGATTCTGGTCGGTAATCGATAAAGACAAGTATCCAAATTGCGCTCCGTTGCCTGCCAATCGCCAATCTCCGATCGACATCCGCACCGTGGTTGAGGATCCGGGACTCGGGCCTTTAGATCTCAACCTGGTTGAGGCGCCTTTCGTCTTGAGGAACACGGGCTACACCGTGCAGGCGGACCCGCAGTTCGGGAGTTCCCTCACTCTCGACGGCCGCCAGTATCCGCTGCTTCAGTTCCACTTTCATACTTTGTCCGAACATACCGTCGGGGGAATTCATGGCGCGATGGAGCTCCATATCGTGTTCGGGTCCTCGAAGGAGGATCTGGCGGTCATCGGCGTTTTGTACAGGATCGGAAGGCCGAACCCCTTTCTACAGACATTGATCGATGCCGGCTTGCCCGAGATGTTTCGCTCTGCGCCGGTCACGGTGCCGAAGCTCCACATCGCGAGAGCGTTGACCGACACAAGACAATACTTCACCTACGCTGGATCTCTGACGACGCCCGGATGCGACCCGACCGTAAAGTGGATCGTCTTGAAGCGATGGTCGGAGATGTCGCCGGAGCAGTTCGAAGCATTTCGCAAGATTCTGGGCAACGACTTCCGCCCAATTCAAAAGCAGAATAACCGCGTGGTGCGCGCAACGGTGAGGCGCGGACCTTTCGATGAAGAGCAGGGTGCGGAGGTCAATCCTTAGGCCATCTGCTCTCTTCGGCGAGAAGCTTGGCGTGTTGACTCGAAGCGCAGCCATAGCCGAGGATCATTCCACCGGAAGCTGAGCGCGGTAGCCGTCGCGCGCAATGATGGAGTACTTCTGGGGTTTGCCCTTTTCGTCCTGCATGCGCAGCGGGTGGCCTTCATTGTCGACCAGCAGAACTTTGATCTTGCGATAGGTGCCGTCATCCTTGTTGTTGGTGGGGCGGTAGGTAAGGACATACTCGTTGCGAATGGAGTTGTTGATAGTGGAGAAGATATCGGGAAGTTCGCCTTGGAAGACGGGCGCGAAGTAGAGGCCGCCGGTCATGGACGCGAAGGTGCGGAGTTGGTTCTGCGCCTGGAGGTAGTCCAACTCGCGGGGTCCGCCGCCGCCGCGCACCTCATTGAGGAACCCGCCGGTAGCGATCGAGAAGATAGTGACGTTCTGGGTGGCCTTGATCTTGGCGAGCATCTTGTCGAGAGTGAGTTTCGAAAAGGTGTCGCGGCCGGAGCCGATGAGAATGATGTACTTACGGCCTTCGATGCGGCTGATCCGGTCCAGGGTTTCGTAGAGGGCGTCGAACATGTCAGTGTCGGAGAAACCGGGAATCATCAGAGACTGGAGAGACTGGGCGATAACGTCCTTATTGTTGGTGAAGTCGGTCAGGATGTGAGTGCGCAAGTCGTAGGTCATAACGGCGACGTAGTCGTTGGGGCGAAGGGTGCGGAAGAAGCTGTAGGAGGCGTTCTGCATATCGTTGATGAGGTAGTAGCTGTTGGCGGCAAACTCGAGCAGCATCACGGCGGTGATGGGGGTCTGGGTGGTGCGGACGCTGGTGATGGTCTGGGGTACGCCGTCTTCGAGGATGAGGAAGTTATCGGGCTTGAGGCCGGGGACGAACTGATGTGTCTTATCGAGGATGACGCTGGCATCGATATTGACGATAGGAACGTCGATGCGCAGGGAGTAGGTGGCGCTTCCGGGGTTTTTTACCTTGGGAGCTTCGGGCGCGGGAGGCGGCGGGGGCTGATCGGCCTCCTTGCGCTTCTTGAGGATGATGCCTCCGGTATCGGTCGTCGGTCCATTCTGGGGGCCGGTATCGTCAGGAGAGGGTGTCTGCTGCTGCGCAGGAGTGTTCTGGGCTTTGGCGAAGGGCGCCCCTGGGAGGACGCAAAGGGCAAGCGTCAGGAGGACGGTGATTCGATGGCGAAGGCGAGAGGTCATCATCATCTGAAACTTTACTCCGAATATTGGACGGCTTGCGGAATCGATGGTGAGTGGCCGCACTGAAAGGCCGTTCGCAGTCGTCTAGTAGTCTGGTACACGTGACGGCTGCAAGTAAGACTCGATGGTGGATGGTTGGGCTGGCCGCGAGCGGCCTGCTGGTTAGAGGAGCGTGGGCGCAGTCGGCTGCCAGGGCCGCGGATGGTTGGACGCCAATGGTGATGCCGGCGGCGGCTCCTGCGGTGACGCGGTTTTTCGCGCTGTCGGAGGTGAGGCGGGGGATGCGCGGGGTGGCGTATACGGTGTTTGAAGGGGTGACTCCGGAGCCGATGGGGGTGGAGATCCTGGGAGTGCTGAAGGACGCACTGGGGCCGGGGCAGGACATGATTCTGGCACGGCTGCATGGGGTGAAGCCGGAGTATACCGGAGTGGTGGCGGGGATGAGCGGCAGTCCGGTGTATATAGACGGGCGGCTGGTGGGTGCGCTGAGCTACCGGATCGGGCAGTTCAGCAAGGAGCCGATTGCGGGGATCACGCCGATCGAGTTGATGCTGCAGGTTCGTGATGGAGAGGGTGGCGGAAGCGTGTCGGCGCGGGCTGCGGCGGAGGAGCAGCCGGAGATGCGGGCCATGGAGACGCCGCTGATCTTTGGCGGGTTCAGCCCGGAGACGGTGGAGCGGTTTGGGGACAGGTTTCGCGTGATGGGCTTGACGCCGGTTGCAGGTCTGGGCGGGGCGGATAATATGGCCGTGCAACCCGAACCGCTGGTGCCGGGAAGTGCGGTAAGCGCGGTGCTGGTGCGTGGCGATCTTTCTATGGCGGGCACCTGCACGGTGACCTACGTCGACCCAAAGCAGCTGCTGGCCTGCGGGCACCCAATAACGCAGGATGGGCCAGTGGAGATGCCGATGACCAAGGCGGATGTGCTGGCTTCGCTGGCATCGCCGCTGAATGCGTTCAAGATCATCAACACGACCGAAACCGTGGGGGCGTTCACGGAGGATCGGGCTTCCGCGATCATGGGGCGCTTCGGGGTCAAGGCGCGGATGATTCCGGTGCAGGTGGAGGTGGCCTCTTCGGCGGACGGGGGAAGACCGGGCGCGGCGAAGACGTTCCACTTCGAGGTGCTCGACAACCGGCAGTTAACTCCTTCGACGATGCTGATCTCGGTGTACCAGAGCCTGAAGGGAAACAACACCTCGGGCGCGGAGATCAGCTACCGGCTGACGGGAGAGATCGGCGTGAAAGGGATGCCGGCAGTGCGGCTGGAGGGGCTCATGGCGGAGAACGAGTTTAATCCCGCGACGATCAATGCGGCACTGCTGGTGAACGACCGCTTCAGCAAAGTGTATGAGAATGCGCTCGATCAGCCGGAGGTGACCGGGCTGCGGCTGAAGGCGGAGGCAATTCCGGCGCGAATGACGGCGCGGCTCGAGTCGGCGCGGCTGAGCACGCTCGAGGCCCACGCGGGAGATGCGATCGAGGTGGAGGTGATGCTGCATCCTTACCAGGCGGAGCCGAAGCTGGTGCGGGTGAAGGTGAAGCTTCCGGCGGATCTGGCGCCGGGTGCGGTACGGGTGATCGTGAGCGATGGAGCGACGCTGGATCGGCTGACCACCCACGCAGGCGTAGAGCACGAGGTGGGGCTGGCGGATACGATCGCGGCGTTGAACCGCATGCATGCGAACGACCGGGTCTATGTGGCGCTGCTCGATCATGCCCCCCAGGCGGTGCTCGAGAGTGGAGCTTTGCCCGGCTTGCCGCTTTCGATGGCGAATGTGCTGGAGCCGCTGAAGGACGCGCAGAAAATGCAGCTTACGGGCGAGAGCGCGGTCGATGTGGGTTCGGCCGAGGCGGGATATGCGCTGAGTGGATCTCAGGTGCTGACGTTGACAGTGAAGTAGCGCAGTAAGCCCACACTGATCGCCTTCTGAGCGACTTCACATCTCGTTCTTGCCATGTGGCCCGCATCAATGTAACCAGCCATCCCTTCTCTTATCCGTTGAGTTCTACACCATGTGGTCTTGGCCTGTTCCGTTGTACGCTCTGGTGCAACCCCGTTATGGCAAATCTCCCTGAAGTTGTAAAGGGAGATAAGCCTGCTTTCCCGCTCCACAGTATCAGGAGATTTGCTCCTAGCAATGCCAGCTGCCATGTCCGGCGGTACATCCCACTTTAGTGGTAAACCTCCAGTGACTAAGTGGGATACTGCGCTTCTTCAGTTCAGGTAATCATTGCCCTCAGACGGCCAAAGCCGCCAAAGGAGACTCCCCCCCATGGTCCACGATCTCGTCCTTGCCCTGGTATTTCTCGCGATGATCATTACGCCTGCCCTGCTTGCCATGCGCTCGGAAAAACAGGAAAAAGATATCCTATAAAGCCGGCGTTTTAGACTTCAACAGAGCATGCTGCTGCCAGGCCATACCGGATCGCCTCCTTCACCGCTCCCGGGCATGGCTTTCAACTTCAGCGCTGTTCAGCTCGACGTAAGAATTGAGTCCGGCACGAATGTTCTCGGCAAACCCTGCAGAGCAGGCTGCATCGCTCACGGCGCGTAACCATGTCAGCATCCGCTTCGGATCAGTTCAAAAGAAGTTCGCCATTGAATAAAGAGAGGCCGCACCCTGAGAGGATGCGGCCTTTGTCTCCTTCCGGCTCGGCACAGCCTTATCCACGCAACGCCATCTGCTCGGTTACAATCTGC